>NZ_JYOQ01000175.1:0-410 GCF_000960545.1 Vibrio sp. S457-15
GTTATATACAGTGCATTTTCTAAAGACATTGAAGCATTTTTAGTGAGGTTGAACGAACCTGTCCAAACACCATAAGGAGTAACTTTATAGTGTGTATGACCAAAAGAGTTCTGAATTTCTTGAACGTTTGCAAAAATGAGGAATTTATTATGCATTCTTGGAAATGCTGGCACCTTATCTCTGTTATGGTTTCCCACACACCTAACAGCATCAATAGTCGGATCTGACGCGACTGAGGCGCTACTTAGAATGTTACCAAACTCGTACCTCGTTAGATCACACTTAAGTGCATCATATTTCGAACGTAACTTTGACTTCCAATTCGTCCGGGAATATACATCCGGTCTGAGAAAATCTTCTTTTTGAACGACAATTTGTACATTTTTAACACACGCAAGCGCATCTAGTAT
>NZ_JYOQ01000176.1:0-417 GCF_000960545.1 Vibrio sp. S457-15
GTTCCATACTGATCAATAACATCAATCTGGAGATACGAAAAAGGCTCCGCAAGGGGCCTTTTTGCTAATTTTAAATATCTATTTCAATTCCAGACTTAAAGTCACACCCGCAATAGAAGCACTCATCAAGTTCGCCATAACGCCGTCAATAATCTCGCGGAAACCATGCTTAGAAACAAATGCACGCTTCTCTGGTCCCAAGGAACCCAATCCGCCGATCAGCATTGCCATACTAGAGATCTTTGCAAAACCACACAGTGCGCAAGTCACGATAGCTTGAGAGTGAGCACTTAGCTGAGATTTCACTTCGGCTAGTTGGATGAAAGCAACAAACTCGTTCACCACGATCTTGTTACCGATAAGCGAGCCCGACGTAATCGCATCTTCACCTGGCACACCTAACAACCATGCGACAGG